>NZ_JAIQDD010000070.1:0-5342 GCF_020036995.1 Corallococcus sp. AS-1-12
GCCTACGGCCTGCGTACCAGCGCGGCGGGCGCGAAGCGCCTCGGCGCGGACCTCGCCCGTGCCCTCAACCTGGAGGGTGTCACGTCGCAGATTCAGGCCCTCCTGGCGAAGCTGACAGGTGGGGGTGGGGCGCAGGGCAAGGCACGCATTCGCAAGCCCACGGACAAGGCCGCCCTGGAAGCCGCCCAGAAGCAGGAGGCGGCGGAGCAGGCCGCCATGGCGAAGCTCCAAGCCCAGGCCAACGAGGAGTCGCGCAAGGAGTACCTGGCCAGCATCCGCGCGGAGGAGGCCGCCGGCGCCGCTGCCTTCCACGAGATGCGCCTGGAGGCGGAGAGCCTCGCTGCTGAAGCGGAAGCCGCCATGGAAGCCGCGAGGGAGTCGCTGGTGGACCGCTTCATCGGCGGCCTGGGGCAGTTGGGCGACCTCATCAACGCAGGCGTCCAGGGCATGGAAGCGGGCGGGGCTTACGGCGCCATCATCGCAGTGGTGGGCGAGCTGCTCATGCAGTCCGAGGGCTTCAAGGGCGTCATCGAGTCCGTCAACACGCTTATCCAGAAGGTGGCAGACTCGCTGGGCACGCTGCTGGAGCCGCTCCAGCCGCTGCTCAACGCCGTGACGATGGTGGTGGACGGCGTCCTCTCCGCGCTGACGCCCGTCTTCGAGATGCTCGGGGAGGCCATCGAGCCACTGGTGCCGCCGCTGGTGGTGCTGGGCGATATCCTGAAGGGCTTGGCGCCCCTCTTCGAGGTGCTGGGCCGCACCTTCCTGCTGATTCAGCAGCCGCTCAGCATCCTGGGCGGGCCCGTCATGAAGGCCCTCTTCACTGCGCTCAAGTTCGTCGGCAGCGTCGTCCTCACCATCGCGAAGGCCATCAGCGAAGTCTGGAATGCCGTCATCGGCGCGGTGCAGACCGTCATCCGGGCCATCTCCAGCCTCATCGACTGGACGGGCTTCGACGGGCTGAAGAAGTTCGCGCGCTCGCTCAACAAGCTGAAGGTGGACACCGACAGCATGGACGACTCCCTCCAGGTGCTGGAGGACACGACGTGGGACTCGGCGAAGGCGCGTGCCGAGGAAACGGCCCAGGTGGAGGAGCACACCGAAGCCGTGGCCCGCGCCACGGCGGCCCTCTCCAACGTGCCGGCCGCGTGGAAGGTGGCGCTGCGCCGCTTCGAGTCCGAGGACACGCAGGACGGCCCCACGGTGCCGCCCAAGCCGAAGCCCTCGCCCGAGACTCCTGACGTCGAGGAGTCGGAGGAGGACGTCCCGTCGTCGCCCAGCGGTCCGGTGCCGGCGTGGCTCCTCGGCATGTTCCCTCCCGCCATTCAGCAGCTCCTCTTGGGGCAGGTGCCAGCGTCGCCAGCGGTGCCGGGGTGGCTCGGCAGTTACCTGCCTCCTGGCTTCAGCGGAGGAGGGCAGGTGCGCGCGCCCGAGGTGGGCAACGTCTCCGCCATGGCCGCGCCTGTCACCTACAACATCACCGGCTACGACATCGACGCCGCCATGGAAGCCACGCGGCGGGACGAGTCGCTGCGCCAGCAGCGCGCGAGCCTCCGCGTGGCTGGTAGCCGCGTGCGCCTCTCCGCCTTCTGAGGAGCCCCATGCCGCCCGCCCTGGCCCTTTCTGGAATCCCCTTGCCCGTCTCGGCGGAGCGGGGCCTCACGTACACGCCGACACTGCTGGGCGAGCACCGCCGCACCTTCTCCGGGTGGCTGCGTAGCAGTGAGCGGCGCGAAGTCTTCACCCTGGCGGGCAGCACTGGCCCACTGACGCAGGAGGAGGCCCGCGCGTACCGGGGGCTCCTCAAGGGCGAGGGCCAGGTGTGGGGCTTCGAGGATGGGCTGCGCAGTCAGGCCTTCCTCTCGCCGAGCGCCATGGTGGGCAATGCATGGGCGGTGGAGGCCATGGGCCGCTTCGGCGGGTGCCTGCGCATGGAGGCGGGCGCCAGCGTCACCTTCCCCACGGGCCTCGGGGCACGGTGGACGGTGGCCTACTGGTGGAAGCGCCAGGGGACGAAGGACAGGTGGCGCCACCACGTCCATCGTGCGGGCGCGGGACTCAGCGTCAACGGCGCCGCAGTCCCGGTCCCCCACACGGGCGGCTTCCTCGTCGTGGACAGCGCGGGCCAGCTGCCCCAGGGCGCGGTGACGCTCGGCAACGCGGCGGAAGGCGAGCTCCTGGTGGATGAGCTGGTGGTGCTGCCGTGGGTGGCTCCCGCGTCGTGGGTGGCCCCCTGGTTCGCGGCTGCCGAGCCCTTCGGCGCGCCGTACCCGTACCACCGGGCTTCGGGCGCCGCCCTCTACGAGCCGTTGCCCGTGCTGGGCCGGGTGGGGACAGGGCGCGCGGTGCAGTGGTGGGAGGCCAGCGTCCTTGTCCTCGGGCAGGAGTTCGACTTCGAGTTGCAGGAGCGCTGACGCATGCGGCCCCTCTCTTCCTTCCAGGCGGCCCTGCTGGGCAGCCCTTCTGGCTACTCCACCCACCCGCGTGTCTGGGTGCGCGACGCGGGCGGTGAGTGGCGCGGCCTGCATGCCCTCCTGGGCTTCGACTGGGTGCTGGGCGTGCGCATCAACGACAAACTGGACGCCCCCGTGGCGGAAGCGGAGGTGTCACTGGTGCGCAGCGGCGCCGCTGGGGCTCGCCTGGCCCTATCGCCCCTGGTGGCGCAGTCCCTCGCCAACACCTCCGATGCGGGCACTTTCGCGCCGCTGCTGGTGGAGGGTGCCTATTTCCGCGTGGAGCTGGGCCTCGCGCCGCTCGCCACCGCGCCGAAAGAGGCGGACTACTTCGAGGTCTTCCGGGGCCGCATCGATGAGGTGGACGCCGGGCCCGACGAACTGCGCGTCGTAGGCCGGGACTTGGGCGGGCTGCTGCAGGACACCTTCATCGAGGTGGAGCGCGAATACGGCAACGACATGGTGGGCGTGGCCGTGCAGTCCATCATCCAGGCGCTGCTAGACGATAACGGCCTCGCTTCATTCGCGCTTTTCACCCCCGTCGACCCCATGTCCCAGCGCGGCCGGTACGTGCAGAAGGTGGAGCCGGTGCTGGACGCGGCGCGCACCCTGGCCCAGCGGATTGGCTGGGACTGCCGCATGCGCTGGCAGCCTGCCGCGAGCGCCTACGCGCTCACCCTCGCTGCGCCCAACCGTCTCCAGACGGAGGAAGACTGGAGCTATGGCCCGGACGAGTACGGCAACCTCGATGGGGTGACGCGGCAGTTGGCGGACATCCGCACGGACGTGGAGGTCGTCTACAGCGACAAATACGACTTGGACGCCTCGGGCACGCCGAAGCGAAAGACGGTGACGGCCAGCAACCCCACGGCGCGCGCCCAGGTGGGCCGCCGCTGGATGCAGGTGGCGGAGGAGTCTTTCAGCAACATCGACACGGAGGCCGAAGCCCAGCGGCTGGCGGACGCGGCCATCGCGGATCTCTCCGTTTCATCCCTGACCGTCACCATGACGGTAGACCCTCACCCCGGCCTGGAGCTGGCGGACCTGGTGCTCGTGTTGCCGGACGGCGTGCGCCTGGACACGGCGCAGCGGCTCGCGGTGCAGGAGCTTGAGCACCAGTGCGCCACGGACGGCACAGCGCGCATGAAGCTGGTGCTGCGCGGCCAGCCCTCTACGTCGCTGCGCGAGTGGCTGGAGCGCGACAGCCGACCGGGCATTGCTCCCAGCGCAGCCTTCACGGGCCCAGCTGCGCCGCAGGAGGTGCGGGCGACGCCCACCGTCAACGGATGCGTGGTGACGTGGACCCCCGCCACCACCGGTCCGGCCTGGGACGAGTACGAGGTGCATGCTTCGCGCACACCGGGCTTCCAGCCCTCGGAGGCCACCTTCCAGGGGCGGGCCTCGGCGACGCGCTTCCCGCTTCCCGACCTGCGTCCCGGTGCCACGTACTACTGCAGGGTGGTGGGCCGCGACGCCTCGGGCAACCTGGGCGCGCCGTCTGCCGAGGTGTCCGTCACCACGGGCTACGTGACGCCCGCCACGTTGCAGCCCGCTGTCGCGTTCGGCGAGTCGCCGCCCAACCCCGACTTCGAGGCGCACTCCTTCGAGGAACTGCCGCCAGACGCCTGGACGATGGGTGTGGGCCTCTGGGGGGCGCATGCGCAGGCGACTGCGGACGCATACACAGGGGCGCGCGCCGTCCGGCTCATGGCAAACGGTACGCGGCTGGACTCGCAGGCGATGATCGCCCGGCCAGGTGACAGGTACAGCGTGGATGCCCTCGCGAGGGCGTCACAGACGGGGGCCGGGCTGACTGTCCAACTCGTTTGGTACGGTGGCGCCTTCAACGTGTTGGGTACGGTGAGCACGACCAAGGTGCTTCCGACGAGCGGCTGGGCGCCTCTCACGGGCTTCCACAATGCGCCTGCCGGCACGCGCTACGTCCAGGTGCGTTTGCTCACCCTCGTGACGCAGGGAGCACCGTGGGTTTACGTCGATTCAGTGCGCCTCGACCGCATCGGCGGCCTCGTCGAGCCGTGGACGACCATCCGCACCGGGCAGATTAGCGACCTGGAGAATGGCTGGGTGGCGTGGAACGCGACCAACTGGCCGCCCGGCTACTATAAGAACAGCGACAACGAGGTGTCCGTACGCGGCCTCATCAGCCCTGGGGCGGTGGGCTACGTGAATGCCTTTCGCTTCCCGGAAGGCTATCTGGCCAGTTCTCCCCGCATCCTGTCGCTGCCGACGAGTCACGGCTTCGCCATGGCACAACTCAACATGGATGGGGGCCTTCAGGTCTTCAGTCTGCCCCCGGGCGCGGCTTGGGTGAGTTTGGACGAGATGCGTTTTCGCGCGGAGAGATAGCGCGCGCCGCACGTCGAAACCCGCCCCCATTCAGTGGGGGATGATTCCCAATTCTGAACTCTTCTCCCGCGTCGACTTGAAGTCCCTCTATCCGCCCTTCCAGGCGGTGATGGGTGAAGTCATCGCCCGTTGCCGTGCGCGCGGCGCGGACTACGTCGCCACGCGTGGCTATTCCACCTTCGCCGAGCAGCGCGCGTTGCACCTGCGCTACCTGAAGGGGGAGGGTGGCCGTGCGGCACCGGAGGGCCTCTCCGCGCACAACTACGGACTGGCGAACGACTTCTGCCGCGACGCGGACGTGGACCGCCCGGGGCTCCAGCCGCGCTGGGATGGTCCGTCCTACGCCATTCTGGGCGAGGAGACGCGCCGTGCAGGCCTCGCCTGGGGTGGCTCCTTCGGGGATGCGCCGCACTGTCAGTGGCCCAGCCTCGTGAGCGGCAGCCAGCTGGAGCCCGTGCGCGGCCTCTTCCACTCGGAGCCAAGGGGCAGCACGGACGCGCAGCGGCTCGCCGCCGTCTGGCG
>NZ_JAIQDD010000071.1:0-5332 GCF_020036995.1 Corallococcus sp. AS-1-12
GAGCCTGTCGAGGACAAGGGCACGTTGATCATCCTGACCCCCGAGCGCTTCACCGTAGCGAACTCTGAGCACATCGCGCTGGCGCGGCGGGTGCGCGAACTGCTGGCCCAGGCAGGGCTCATGCGGTCTGCGGCGTCCTGAGCGAAACCAGGGCGACAGGTGGGTAACCGCGCGTCCTGCGTGAGGTTTCCTGTCGTCCTGGCGAAGGTGACGCTCATCTTCGCCATCCAGTAGCGGGACACCGCGCATCACGGGGGCATGTCTCACGCTGGCGGAGGCGCCGTGCGACGAAACACCGTGCGGCAAATGACCGCATTCGATGAGGGGGGAGTCCCTGGCATGAGTGCCGTGCCATGACCCTTCACTTCCCCTCGTCCATGCCCCGGTTCGTCCGCGCGTGCGTGCTGTCCGCGCTGACCTTCACCCTCATCCCCGCCTGCGGTGAGGACACCTCGTCCAACCCGACGACGCTGTCCGTCACGGAGCGTCAGGAGTTGAACCAGCGGATCTCCGAGCTGGAGGCGGAGGTCACGCGGCTGGAAGGTCAGCTCGCCGAGCAGCAGCAGCAGCGGGGCGCGACGGAGCAGGAGAAGCAGGCCCTGGCCACGGAGGTCGAGGGCCTGAAGCAGCAGCTCGCCGAAGCCCGCGAGCTGCTCGCGTCCCAGGACTGGGATGGCGTGCTCGTGAAGCTGGAGGCGGCGCAGGGCGAGGTGGAACGGCTGAAGGGGGTGCTCGCCGCCACGGATGGCGCCCTGTCGCTCAACGCGGGGCTGGTCTTCGGTAGCGCGCCCTTCGCGCTGGACCAGACCTTCACGACCGCGGGAGGCGACAGCCTCAAGTTCACGGAGCTGCGCTACTGGCTGTCCAACGTCAAGCTGCGCAAGCAGGACGGCACGAAGGTGGCCCTCGCGAACAGCTATCACCTGCTCGAGGTCATCAAGGCACAGGCCGTGGATGGGACGTCGTCCCCCGCGACGCTGCCCGCCAACCGCCGCGAGCAGGTGGACATGGTGGCGGTGCCCGCCGGCGTCTACACGGGCATCGAGTTCAGCATTGGCGTGGACCCCACCTACAACGACGACCTCAGCCGGCAGGCGGGAGAGCTGCACGTCCTCAAGAACATGACGTCCTCCGCCTGGATGTGGTTCACCAGCTACATCTTCACCAAGACGAAGGGCCAGTACGTCAAGGCGGATGGCACCAGCGACACCTTCGCGTGGGAGACGGGCACCAACGCCGACTACCGCACGGTGAACCTGGACTTCACCGCTCCGGTCACCGTCAATTCGCAGAAGCAGGCGAAGGTGAACCTGCGGGCGGACGTGGCCGCGCTGTTCACGTCGCTCAGCCCCCGCACCACGCCCACCATCAACGCGAGCAGCGCCACGGAGCGCGCGACGCTGTCGGATGGCTTCAAGGCCATGTTCTCGGTGGTGTCCGTGGACAACTCCAACCGATGAACCGTCACACGCTCCGGCATGCGGCCTGGGGGCTGTTGACGCTGCTGCTGGGGGCGTGCGGTGGAGGCCCGGAGGCGCTGCCCCCCGGGTCTTCGCCGGAGGTCCTGCCCGTGGGCTTCACCTTCCTGCCCCAGCCCGAGGACAACCCTCTGACCCAGGAGGGCGTCGAGCTGGGGCGGTGGCTGTTTCACGCGCCGCGCTTGTCCGGCAACGGCCAGGTGTCGTGCGCGACGTGCCATGTGCAGGAGCACGGCTTCTCCGACGGCGTGGCGCGCTCCACGGCGGGAGTGACGCAGCATCCCCTCT
The DNA here is from genome assembly GCF_020036995.1 of Corallococcus sp. AS-1-12. Classification (NCBI taxonomy): domain Bacteria; kingdom Pseudomonadati; phylum Myxococcota; class Myxococcia; order Myxococcales; family Myxococcaceae; genus Corallococcus; species Corallococcus sp. AS-1-12. The sequence goes on from NZ_JAIQDD010000071.1 coordinate 1,767, forward strand.
CACGCCATACCCCTGCGCTCGTCAACCTCGCCTGGATGGAAGGACTCTTCTGGGACGGGGGCGCGAAGAACCTGGAGTCGCTGTCGCTGGCGCCCCTCACGCAAGCGGATGAGATGGGCCAGGCCGACCTGGAGGGGATGATGGCGGGCCTCTCCGCGGATCCAGACGTGGTGCGCCGGTTCGAGGCCGCGTTCGGCCCTGGGGAGCCCACCCTGGGCAAGCTGCTGCGGGGGCTGGCGCAGTACGAACGCACCCTCGTGTCCGCGCGGTCCCGCTATGACCGCTGGCGGCGGGGGGAGCCGGGCGCCTTCTTGACGGAGCAGGAGTCCCGAGGCCTGGCGCTCGTACGGCAGCGCTGCACGCCCTGTCACGACTCTGAACTCTTCACGGACAACGCCTTCCACAACAACGGCCTGGACGAGCGCTTCGGGCAGGGCGAGGACGTGTCGCGCGGACGGGGACGCGTCACGCTGAGGGACGAGGACGCGGGGCGGTACAAGACGCCGACCCTGCGCAACGTGGCCGTCACCGCGCCCTACATGCACGATGGGCGCTTCGCGACGCTGGAGGCCGTCCTCCTGCACTACCGGGGAGGCATGGTGCGCTCCGCGACGCTGGACGGCGCCTTCTTGCGTGAGGGACAGGCCCCCGGCGTGACCCTGGACGACGCGGAGGCGGAGGCGGTGCTCGCCTTCCTCCACGCGCTGACGGACGAAGCCTTCCTCTCGGACCCCTCCCTGGGACCGCCCGACGCGCCATGAGGCGCGAGGGCTCGGGGAGAGGTTCTCCTTGTCGTGCTCGCGCGCTGGCCTCCATCGGCTCTCCATGGCCAGCTCCCGGGCGCCGGGCTTCGCAACCCGCCAGCTCCACCCGCGCGTCCCGCGTCAGGCTCATCTCACGAGGAAGTCGGCCAGCGACGACACGTCTGACGCGCAGTGCCCGCCATAGAGCGGGTGCCACTCGGTCCTGACGCCGCGCTGACGGGCCAGGTCGGCGAGCCGCTCGGTGCCTTCGTAGTTGCCGTAGGCATCGTAGAGGCCGCAGGAGAGGTAGAGCTCCGGATGGTCCGGCCCCGCTTGCGCGGCCAGGTGCAGGGGCGAGACGCGGCGCCACTCGGCTTCGTCCGCCACGTACCCGCGCGCCATCCACCAGACGCCGAACACGATCTTGGGATCGGCCCCGGTGCGCTCCATCGAGGCCTTGATCGTGTCGAAGGAGGAGAACGGGGTGTCGGTGTAGACGCCCGGACAGAGCGCCGCGACCTTCGCGAACCGCTCCGGATGGGAAAGGCCCGCGACCAGGACGTTGAGCCCACCCATCGACTCCCCCAGCAGCATCCGCCGCCGGGGGCGCCCCACCTGCGCTTCAATCGCAGGCAGACGTGACATGAAGTCATCGAGCAGGCCGCTGTCCTGCTGTCTGCCTTTCGGAGTCAGGAGCCACGTCGAGCCGTAGGAGACCGTGACGACCGTGGGAGGCAGGGCTCCGGCGGCTTGCCATCGCGCCTGAAGCATTCCGGTGAAGTAGGTGTCGTCGTTCCAGACGGTCTCGTCGAGGTTGCGCCCGTGGAGGTGATAGACGACGTCGCCGTTGGTGCCCCCGGCGGCCGTGTTGATGCAGTAGCGCAGGGGCCCTTGCGCGTCGCACTGCTGACTCGCGGGCGTGAACGAAGCCCGCTGGTCGCCGCGGCTGCGCGTGAGCCGCGTCCACGTGAACCCGAGCGCGATGACAAGCAGGACAACGGGCAGCAGGTATCGAACCCGCCGTCCAGGGCGAGGCATGGTCATGGTCAGGTCTCCGTTGGGGAGGCGTGCCCGCCGCTGAGAACGGCCTCGTGAATGGCGGCTAGGCGAGCGCGATTCTGGAATGGGTGTCGCGCGAAGCCCGCGGCTCGTCGGTCGGGGCGGTGGCCGGGCTGCTCCGCGCGCTCACCGGCCTCGGCAGGGTCGAAAGGCTCAGGACATAGCCGAGGATCGCGCTGCCGCCGTAGCCCACGACCGGTGTCGGGTGATTGCCAAGCGCGGCGGCGATGATGGCCGCAAGCCAGGCAGTCCCGAAGGCGAGGCAGGTCGCGCGGCCGTCCTCGTCACAGGACCTCCCGATGAGCACGGGGACGAGCAGCAGGGCCGACCCGGCCACGACGGCCAGCCCGGCGAGGGCATGGACCGAGAAGGACGAGAAGAGGACCTGGTCGACGAAGGGGGCGGCGGGGAGCGAGTCGGGGCGCAGCAGCGTCACCCCGAACGCCAGGAGGCTGGCCGTGAACGCCACACACGCCGGCCGGTCCGCGCGCGTCGCCGCGATGGTCGCCAGCGTCGCTGTCATCATGGCCGCCATCGCGCGGTCAGGCTGGAGCGCCATGGCCAGCGCGGCAACGGCGATCCCCGTCGTCGCGAGCGGGGTGCGCGTCCGGGAGAAGCCGGCGAGCATGAGCGGAAGAAGGACAAGGCTCGGTTGCACGATGACACCGCCGAGCCTGACCCAGCGCGCTGCCCCCTCGACGCGGAGGCCGACGAAGGCGGTGGCGAGCAGCAGTCCCGAGAGGCCGAGAATCAGTGCTCCGGACAAATGCCCGACTGCCGCCGGGATGCGGCGGATGAGGGCCCGCAGGAGAAGACCGAGGACGAGCGCGCCAGCGTTGACGCCGAGGTAGCGGACGGGCGCGCCGGCAAGCGTCAGGTAGATGAGTCCCATCGCGACCGCGCCGACCGCGCAGAGCGCACCGGCGGCACGCGGGCCGTGCAGCGCGCTGAAGGGCTGCACCAGGAGCATGCCGAGGGCGCGCGGCGTCAGGCCGAGGACGCTCGCGAGCGCGAACGACAGGGCCTGGGTGTCGTCGGGGATTGCCGCGACCTCGTGGCGGATGGCCAGTCCCCAGTCGCGCAGCCGCGGTGGCAGGAGGAACTCCAGGGCGCGGCACAGCAGGTCCGCGGCAAGTCGTTGGACGCGGACGCTCATGTCGGTACCTCGCGGAGGCCGGAGCGAGCAGCCACCTTGCGGTCTGGCGGATTGTCGCGCGCGAGCTGGACCCCGGTCCGGGTCAGGCGGTAGGCGTGCCGTGGCGGCCGACCGCCCTCGGACGGCTGCTGCCACTCGGCTTCGAGATAGCCCTGGGCTTCGAGGCGGATCAGCAGCGGATAGAGCGTGCCCGACTTCACGCCTGCAAGTCGGCACAGCTCATACCCATGCGACCAGCCTGAGCCTGCATCCAGCAATGCGGCAAGGACGGCGCGGGCGTGACTCGACAACGCGCGGGTTCGTGGCATTGGCTCTAAATCTACCTATGTAGATTTAAAGTCAAGGCCTCCGGAGCCAACCCTGCGGACCTCCGCCATCCAGCAGGCGCCGAGCTGAACGAAACGTCAGACGTGTGGCCTTTGCTCTCCTCGGTGGTGGCTCTCACAGGGGATGCGGATGACGCGAAGTGGAGTTGTCTGGCTGTGGCTGCTGTTGCCGGTCGCCGCATGGTCCGAGGACGTCCCGGAGGTGCCGCCCGTGGAGGAGGAACGGCGCCCACGGGACGAGGCCTGGCGCAACCTGCTGCGCGTGGAGGCGACGTCGTTGTC
>NZ_JAIQDD010000072.1:0-5180 GCF_020036995.1 Corallococcus sp. AS-1-12
TCCGGCATCTCCACGGACCAGACGGTGCTGCGCGCCATCACCAAGCACGACCTGGCCATGCGCCACCGGCAGTCCGGTGTCGTGGTGAAGGACCTGAGCTGGGGCAGCAACTGACGGGGCGATGCCCCACGAAAGGACACCATGACCGCACCACACATCAGCCAGATCGGCGCCTTCGTTGCCGCTCGCTTGGGCACGCCCCCCGCTGCGACGCCTGCTGGAACCCGCCAGGGGACGGGCTACGACCGGCTTGTCTTGGGCGAGAGCTGCGTCCTCGTCGCGGCCACGGGCGCGGTGACGGGCAGCCCCACGGCGCAGGGCTACGAGGTGAAGCTTCAGCACTCCAGCGACAATGGAGCGGATGACGCCTGGACGGACTTCGTGCCGGCCGGAGGGGGAGCGGCCTCCGTGCAGCTGACGGCGGCGAATGCCTTCGCGGAGAAGGACGTGGACCTCGGCGCGGCGAAGCGGTTCATCCGCGTGGCGGAGGCCACGACGCTGACGGGCGGGACGTCGCCCAGCCTCCAGGCGTGCGCCATCGTCGTCTTCGGCGGCGCCATGACGCTGCCGGTGTGACGCCATGGCTCATCCTGCTGACCTGTGCCTGGCTGCCACCGTGGCGGATGACCTGGGCGTAGCGGTGACGCCGCGTCTGGAGTCCCTCGTCACGGCGGCGAGCCGGGCCGTTGCTGGCTACTGCTGCCGGGTCTTCGAGCACGGCCAGGGGCTCGTGGAATACCCGGCTGGCTACGGGCGCCCATTGCTGCTGCTGGCGCGCCCGCCCGTTGTCCTGGTGGTGGGCGTCTGGGAGGGCGGTGCCTTCGTGCCGGCCGAGGAGTACGAGAGCCACGGGAAGCTGGCGGACGCCGGCATGCTGTACCGCAAGCGCGGCGCGTGGCGGGAGACGGCGCGCTCGGGCGGGCTGGTGGTGGAGGCGGTGGACAGCTTCCAGGGCAGTGAGGACGGCATCCGCGTCGTCTACGACGGGGGCTTCGTGACGCCGGGGCAGCGAGCCCTGGACGCGTCGCGCGTGGTGACGCTGCCTGAGGACGTGCAGGAGGCCACCGTTCACACGGCGGTGCAGCTGTTCCGCTCGCGTGGCGTGGACGCCATGGTCGCCAGCGAGTCCATTGGCGACTGGTCCGTCAGCTACTTCGCGGCGAAGGCTGAGGGGAAGAGTCCCATCCCTGGCGCCGCGCAGGCGTTGCTCGCGCCTTATGTAATTCACCGGGTGAGTTAATGGCTTCGCCCACGGACACCTTCCGTCAGTCGATCACCTACGTCGTGCTGACGGGCCGGGACGCCTACGGCAAGCCGTCCCTTGGCCCACAGATGACGGCGAGGGCTCGTGTGCAGCCGTCCCGACGTCTCATCCGCGACGCCAACGGCAACGAGCACCTGGCTGCGCACGTCGTCTACACGGATGCGGTCCTCACGTTGCAACACCGTGTCTGGCTGCCGGGGGAGGACGTGGCCGACTTCAATCGCGCCCGGCGCCCCGTGGCCGTGGACGAGTCCGTGGACGGCTCTGGCGCAGTGCGTTTCCGTAAGGTGTGGTTCTGATGCGGGACATCGCTTTGGAACTCGCGGTGTTGCTGGAGGGAGCTGGGCTGGGACTTGTCCGTCCGCCAGCTCCAGGCGCCAACCTTTTCACTGCTCCGATGCCGGAGGCGGACGGCGACATGCCGGATCGGGCTGTGGCCTTGATGGTGACGGGCGGCGCGGGGCCGCAGGCATACGTGGGGCTGCGTCGCGCCGCGTACCTGACTTTGGCCTTTCAAGTGCGAGTGCGCTCGGCGCGCGAAGACTTTGAGGGTGGTCAGCAGTGCGCCCTTGGCGTCTATTCAGTTCTCCACTGCTTATCTCTCGTTCCGTATGCCATTGTGCGGGCAGAGGAGAGTGCACCGATTTACTTAGGAATAGATGGGAGTGATCGCCCTCGCTGGAGCCTAAATTTTTCTATTGGGTGCGTGCTTCCCGTTAGGTCTTTGGTGTGATTGACGTGCTACTCTGGTCCAATCGGCTGTACTCCCAGCATAACTCCGGGATAGAAATAGCCATTGTGAACTGGGGTGTCTTCCGCGACCCTGAAATACCATGCCAAATAAGTTCTTGGGCGGGACTTCATGGTGCCGATAAGTGCATCTAGGCGCTGTTTTGTTTCTGCGTGGTATTTAACCGGAATCAAAGGGGCGATAAAGACAATCGCTAGCTTCGTGTATCTCCCCTTGTAGGTTTTGACTTTTTGACTGTCTCTGATGGCGCAGTTGAATGAGTGGTTTATGGTTTCAACTGTGTACTTGGAGCGAAGCCGCAACCAGCACGATTTGGCCTCGGCTACGAACTGAGGGCCGTTCTTTTCGCGGCCTGTCCAGAACATGAGGTCTACTCGGCCTGGGAAGTCCATTTCTTCAGGTGACCTTTTTGTTTCTGAAAATTCTTCAAACGCCCAGCCGCCAGCCAGCCAGATAGCTCCAGCGAGCTGGCTGATGGAAGCTCGCTCATTATACCACCAGGGGCAGTCCTTCTTTCCCCAGGTTGAGTCACCCATGAGTTCATTCCACTTTTTTAGAGTTGGCGTGAGCGCATGGGAGCTCTCTATGTGGGTGTTCTTGAAGACTATTGAGAGAGACATGGTGCCTCTTTGGGGCGGTTAAGAAGCGCCTGGAGTGGTTGGTTATAATTGGTGGGCGGACGGGAAGCTGCCCCCATTGAAGTAGGGGATGCCTGTTCGAGTCAAAGTCGATGCGGTGAGGCTGGAGCGTCTGCGCCGCTCACCCTCTGAGGTGCTACGCGCGCTCGATGCGCCCTGTCGGGACATCGCCCGCCTCGCGCTGGATTACTCCCTCTTCCTCGTGCCGGTGGGAGAGGGCCACTTGCGTGACAGCGCCTTCCTGAGCGGCCCCCTCCACAACCTGAGCCAGCGCCTCTCCACGACGTGGACGGCTGGCTACGCGCATCCGTCCGCAGGCCCCATTCACGAGGGCTGGCACTGGGGCGCGCAGCTCTTCAACCCGCCGCCGCACTTCCTCCGCAAGTCCTTCCGTCGCGCCCGAGGCAGTGCCCGCCGCCGTGTGGCTGCCGTCCTGAAGGACTTCCTCGCGCAGCGCTTCCCCTCCCATTGACTGGAAACACCACCATGCCTGAACCCCGAGAGGCCTTCTTCGACAAGCTCTACATCCGCGCCACGGACACCGCGCCCGTGGAAGCGGACGCGCTGGATGGCGTCCTGGAGGCGCCCGTCAACCGCGCGAAGGACACCGTGGATGCCAACTATTTCGGCGGCGATGGGTACAAGCGCACGAAGGGCACCTGGAAGTCCTTCTCCATCCCGCTGTCCGGTCATGTCTTCAAGGGCAGCGCTCCGCAGCAGGTTCTGCGGGACGCCTTCGAGAGCGACGCCACCGTCTTCTTCACCATCGTGGAGGACGAGACGGCGCCCGTGGGAGCGCAGGGCTTCCGCTACCCGGTGAAGGTGACGTCCTACGAGGAGGGCCGCAGCTCCACGGATGTCGTCACCTTCTCCGCCACCCTTGCCGGCCAGGGCGCGCCCGTCGCGGTGTAGCCGCCTGCTTTCCCACGTCACACCCGAGGCCTCACCATGACTGCACCCACCACGCTCCGAAAGCCCCTCGGCACCCGCCGCAAGCTGCACAAGCGCGTCGCGTTGGACGGCGCCGACTACGACATCTGCCAACCGCCCCTGGGCGAGAAGCTTGAGTTGCTCGCCGCCGCGAAGGCCGCCAAGGAACTGGGGCCCGACAGGAAGCCCGTGGATGAGTTCGCGGGGATGGCGATGATCGCCCGCATCGCCGTCCTCTGCCTCTACCACCCGGACACCGCCATCCGTGTCTTCGATGAGTCGGAGGTTGGCCAGGTGAAGCGCGAGCCCTGGCTGGAGGAGATTCAGGACGACTTGGCCCGGGCCTTCGCGGGACCGACGCTGGAGGAGGCGAAGGGAAACTCCGGCACCACCCCGAGCTGAGGGCGCTGCACGCGGTGGTGAAGCTGACGGGCCAGTCGCCCGAGGAAGTGCGCGGCTGGGCGTGGGAGGACGTCGTCCACCTCCTGGCCCACTGCGCTCTGGAGGCCGAGGAGGTGCGCGGAATGCGCGCTCCAGGCCCCGCCTCTCATACCGGCCCGATGACAACGACAACGGTTTTCAAGAAGCGTCCCAAGAGGTGAGGCATGGCCGGAGGCCTGCGCGTAGGCGACTTGTATGTGGCGGTGACGGCCTCGGTGGGCGAGGCACTGTCCAATCTGGGCAAGGTGGTGGAGGCCGTCGAGAAGGCCGCCAAGCAGGTGAAGGAAAAGTCCAAGGGGTTGGGCGAGATTGGCGCGGCGGTGTCGGCGGGGATTGCCGGTGCCGTCGCGGCGGCGTCCAAGTCCAACGCGGCCATGGAGCGCGAGACGGAGCGGATGACGTCGCTCCTCTACACGCTGGCGGCGGACGTCGGCGACGCCTTCCTGCCGGTGGTGCAGCACGTCGCGGACGGCGTCGAGCGCGTGGTGGCGAGCTTCCAATCCCTCTCTCCGGAGATGAAGGCCGCCGCCTCGGATGTCCTGGTGTGGGTGGCCGGGGCGGGCCTCGCCGCTGGGGCACTGGGGAAGGTGGCGAACGTCGTGGAAGGCGTTGCGACGGGCGCTGGCGGGCTGGTGAAGGTGCTGGGCTTGCTCAACAAGTCCGTCGCCCTGGCCTCCCTGGCCGCTTCCATGGACAAGGTGACGGCTTCCATGGGCGGCATGGTTGCTAGCACCCCGTCCGTCACCGGCAGCCTGGGGCGCCTGGCCCTCTCCACTGGAAGCCTGCTGGTGCCGCTCGCGGCGGTGGCCGCTGCCGTGGCGGCCCTGGTGCTGCTGGCGGGCAGCGTCTACGCCGCCTGGGAGGACAGCAGCACGGGCCTTGCGGACTTCTTCCGGGACATCGGCGACCAACTGGCGAAGTGGGCCGGCCGCATCGCGGATGGCTTCTCCCGGGCCTTCCTGGCGCTGGGCAACTTCGTGAAGGGGGCGGCCCTGTCCGTCCTGGACGGCGTCGCGGCCCTGGTGCGTGGCGTCTCCCGCCTCCTTGAGCCCGTGGCGCGTCAGGCGGGCTTCCCGGAGCTGGCCGCCACCTTCCGGCAGGTGTCCACCGTCACGGGCCGGGAGCTGCTGGAGACGCTGGGGCAGGGCGCCCAGGT
>NZ_JAIQDD010000073.1:0-5180 GCF_020036995.1 Corallococcus sp. AS-1-12
CGCCAGACGGCGGCGAGCCGCTGCGCGTCCGTGCTGCCCCTTGGCTCCGAGTGGAAGAGGCCGCGCACGGGCTCCAGTTGGCTGCCGCTCACGAGGCCCGGCCACTGGCAGTGCGGCGCATCCCCGAAGGAGCCGCCCCAGGCGAGGCCCGCGCGGCGCGTCTCCTCGCCGAGAATGGCGTAGGCCGGACCGTCCCAGCGCGGCTGAAGTCCGGGGCGGTTCACGTCCGCGTCGCGGCAGAAGTCGCTCGCCAGGCCGTAGTTGTGCGCGGAGAGGCCCTCCGGCGCAGCGCGTCCGCCCTCCCCCTTCAGGTAGCGCAGGTGCAGCACGCGCTGCTCCGCGAAGGTGGCGTAGCCGCGCGTGGCGACGTAGTCCGCGCCGCGCGCACGGCAGCGGGCGATGACTTCCCCCATCACCGCCTGGAAGGGCGGGTAGAGGGACTTCAAGTCGAGACGGGAGAAGAGTTCAGGATTGGGAATCATCCCCCACTGAATGGGGGCGGGTTTCGACGTGTGGCGTGCGCTACACCTCCGCGCGGAAGCGCACCGTGTCGAAGCCCACCCAGCCGGTGCCCGAGGGCACGCTGTAAACCTGGAGGGCGCCATCCGGCAGCAGCTGTGCCAGCCCCAGGCCATGGCTCGTCGGCACCGTGAAAATGCGGGCGCTACTCGGACGAAGACCGCTCGGGAAGCGGTATGCCGTCACGTAGCCCACCGCACCGGGCCGGACGAGGCCCCGCATGGCCACCTCGTTGTCGCTGTTGCGGTAGTAGCCCAGGGGCCAGTTGGTGGCATCCCACGCCACCCAACCATTCTCCAGGTCGCTAATCTGCCCGGTGCGGATGGCCGTCCACGGCTCGACGAGGCCGCCGATTCGCTCCAGGCGCACCGAATCGACGTACACCCACGGCAAGCCTTGCGTCGCCAGGGCCAGCAGGCGCACCTGGACGTAGCGCGTGCCGGAGGGCGCATTGTGGAAGCCCGTCATCCGCTCCCAGCCACTCGTCGGCAGCGTTTTCGTCGTGCTCACCGTACCCAGCACGTTGAAGGCGCCGCCGTACCAGACGAGTTGGACGGAGAAGGCCGCCCCTACCTGTGACGCCCTCGCGAGGGCATCCACGCAGTACCTGTCCCCTGGCCGCGCAATCATCGCCTGCGAGTCCAGCCGCGTGCCGCTCGCCGTGAGGCGGACAGCACGCGCGCCCGTGTACGCGTCCGCCGTCACCTGCGCATGTGCGCCCCAGAGGCCGACTCCCATCGTCCAGGCGTCCGGGGGCAACTCCTCGAAGGAGTGCGCCTCGAAGTCGGGGTTGGGAGGCGACTCGCCGAAGGCCACGGCGGGCTGCAACGTGGCGGGCGTCACGTAGGCCGTGGTGACGGACACCTCGGCGGATGGCGCGCCCAAGTTGCCCGAGACGTCGCGGCCCACCACCCGGCAGTAGTACGTGGCACCGGGGCGCAGCGCGGACAGCGGGAAGCGCGTGGCGGAGGCCCGGCCCTGGAAGGTGGCCTCCGAGGGCTGGAAGCCCGGCGTGCGAGAGGCGTGCACCTCATACTCGTCCCAGGCCGGGCCGCTGGTGGCGGGGGTCCACGTCACCACGCACCCGTTGACGGTCGGCGTCGCCCTCACCTCCTGCGGTGCGGCCGGGCCCGTGAAGGTGGCGCTGGGGGCAATGCCCGGCCGGCTATCGCGCTCCAGCCACTCACGCAGCGACGTAGAGGGCTGGCCGCGCAGCACCAGCCTCATGCGCGCCGTGCCGTCCGTGGCGCACTGGTGCTCCAGCTCCTGCACCGCGAGCCGCTGCGCCGTGTCCAAGCGCACGCCGTCCGGCAGCACGAGCACCAGGTCCGCAAGCTCCAGGCCGGGGTGAGGGTCTACCGTCATGGTGACGGTCAGGGGCGAGACGGCGAGGTCCGCGATGGCCGCGTCCGCGAGCCGCTGGGCTTCGGGCTCCGTGTCGATGTTGCTGGCGGCCTCCTCCGCCACTTGCATCCAGCGGCGGCCCACCTGCGCACGCGCCGTGGGGTTGCTGGCCGTCACCGTCTTGCGCTTCGGCGTGCCCGAGGCGTCCAAGTCAAACCTGTCGCTGTAGACGACCTCCACGTCCGTGCGGATGTCCGCCAGCTGCCGCGTCACCCCATCGAGGTTGCCGTACTCGTCCGGCCCATAGGCCCAGTCCTCCTCCGTCTGGAGGCGGTTGGGCGCGGCGAGCGTCAGCGCGTAGGCGTTCGCGGCGGGCTGCCAGCGCATGCGGCAGTCCCAACCAATCCGCTGCGCCAGGGTGCGCGCCGCGTCCAGCACCGGCTCCACCTTCTGCACGTACCGGCCGCGCTGGGACATGGGGTCCACGGGCGTGAAGAGGGCGAAGGCTGCGAGGCCGTTGTCGTCCAACAGCGACTGGATGATGGTCTGCACGGCCACGCCCACCGTGTCGTTGCCGTATTCGCGCTCCACCTCGATGAAGGTGTCCTGCAGCAGCCCACCCAAGTCGCGGCCCACGACGCGCAGCTCGTCGGGCCCGGCGTCCACCTCATCGATGCGGCCCCGGAAGACCTCGAAGTAGTCCGCCTCTTTCGGCGCGGTGGCGAGCGGCGCGAGGCCCAGCTCCACGCGGAAATAGGCGCCCTCCACCAGCAGCGGCGCGAAGGTGCCCGCGCCGGAGGTGTTGGCGAGGGACTGCACCACCAGGGGCGAGAGGGAGAGGCGTGCTCCAGCGGCGCCGCTGCGCACCAGGGACACCTCCGCTTCGGCCACGGGCGCGTCCAGCTTGTCGTTGATTCGGACACCCAGCACCCAGTCGAAGCCCAGGAGGGTATGCAGACCACGCCACTCCCCTGCCGCGTCGCGCACCCAGACGCGCGGGTGGGTGGAGTAGCCGGAAGGGCTGCCCAGGAGGGCCGCCTGGAAGGAAGAGAGGGGCCGCATGCGTCAGCGCTCCTGCAACTCGAAGTCGAACTCCTGCCCGAGGACGAGGCTGCCGCCCTCCCACCACTGCACGGCGCGTCCCGTTCCCACTCGGCCCAGCACGGGCAGCGGCTCGTAGAGCGCGGCGCCCGAGGCCCGGTGGTACGGGTACGGCGCGCCGAAGGACTCGCCAGCAGCGAACCAGGGAGCCACCCACGACGCGGGTGCCACCCACGGCAGCACCACGAGCTCATCCACCAGCAGCTCGCCCCCGCCTACCGCATTGCTGAGCGTCACCGCGCCCTGAGGCAGTTGGCCTGCGTCGTCCACGACGAGGAAGCCGCCCGCGTGGGGGTCTGGGACTGCGGCGCCGTTGACGTGGAGGCCCGCCCCCGCGCGGTGGACGTGGTGGCGCCATTTGTCCTTCGTCCCCTGGCGCTTCCACCAGTAGGCCACCGTCCACCGTGCCCCAAGGCCCGTGGGGAAGGTGACGCTCGCGCCCGCCTCCATGCGCATGCACCCGCCGAATCGGCCCATGGCCTCCACCGCCCACACGTTGCCCACCATGGCGCTCGGCGAGAGGAAGGCGTGGCTGCGCAGCCCGTCCTCGAAGCTCCACACCTGGCCCTCGCCCTTGAGGAGCCCCCGGTACGCGCGAGCCTCCTCCTGCGTCAGGGGGCCGGTGTTGCCCGCCAGGGTGAAGACTTCGCGCCGCTCGCTGCTGCGCAACCACCCGGAGAAGGTGCGGCGGTGCTCTCCCAGCAGCGTCGGCGTGTACGTGAGGCCCCGCTCCGCAGAAACGGGCAAGGGGATTCCAGAAAGGGCCAGGGCGGGCGGCATGGGGCTCCTCAGAAGGCGGAGAGGCGCACGCGGCTGCCAGCCACGCGGATGCTCGCGCGCTGCTGGCGCAGCGACTCGTCCCGCCGCGTCGCTTCCATGGCGGCGTCGATGTCGTAGCCGGTGATGTTGTAGGTGACGGGCGCGGCCATGGCGGAGACGTTGCCCACCTCGGGCGCGCGCACCTGCCCTCCGCCAGTGAAGCCAGGCGGCAGGTAGCTGCCAAGCCACCCCGGCACCGCTGGCGTCGCGGACGCCTGTCCCAAGAGGAGCTGCTGAATGGCGGGAGGGAACATGCCGAGGAGCCATGCCGGCACCGGTCCGCTGGGCGAGGTGGGGCCGTCAGGCGCCTTCACCTCGTCGTTGTCGTCGGCCCCGGGCGTGGGCTTCGGCTTGGGCGGCACCGTGGGGCCGTCCTGCGTGTCCTCGGACTCGAAGCGGCGCAGCGCCACCTTCCACGCGGCCGGCACGTTGCTGAGGGCCGCCGTGGCGCGGGCCACGGCCTCCGTGTGCTCCTCCACCTGGGCGGTTTCCTCTGCACGCGCCTTCGCCGAGTCCCACGTCGTGTCCTCCAGCACGCGCAGGGAGTCGTCCATGCTGTCGGTGTCCACCTTCAGCTTGTTGAGCGAGCGCGCGAACTTCTTCAGCCCGTCAAAGCCCGTCCAGTCGATGAGGCTGGAGATGGCGCGAATGACGGCCTGCACCGCGCCGATGACGGCATTCCAGACTTCGCTGATGGCCTTCGCGATGGTGAGGACGACGCTGCCGACGAACTTCAGCGCCGTGAAAAGGGCCTTCATGACGGGTCCGCCCAGGATGCTGAGCGGCTGCTGAATCAGCAGGAAGGTGCGGCCCAGCACCTCGAAGAGGGGCGCCAGGCCCTTCAGGATGTCGCCCACCACCACCAGCGGCGGCACCAGCGGCTCGATGGCCTCGCCCAGCATCTCGAAAACCGGCGTGAGGGCAGAGAGGAAGCCATCCACCACCATCGTCACCGCGTTGAGCAGGGGCTGGAGCGGCTCCAGCAACGTGCCCAGCGAGTCGGCCACCTTCTGGATGAGCGTGTTGACGGACTCGATGACGCCCTTGAAGCCCTCAGACTGCATGAGCAGCTCGCCCACAACGGCGATGATGGCGCCGTAGACACCGCCCGCCTCCATGCCCTGGACGCCTGCGTTGATGAGGTCGCCCAGCTGGCCCAGGCCGCCGATGAAGCGGTCCACCAGCGACTGCCTCGCGGCTTCCATGGCCGCTTCCGCTTCAGCGGCGAGGCTCTCCGCCTCCAGGCGCATCTCGTGGAATGCGGCGGCGCCGGCGGCCTCCTCCGCGCGGATGCTGGCCAGGTACTCCTTGCGCGACTCCTCGTTGGCCTGGGCCTGGAGCTTCGCCATGGCGGCCTGCTCCGCCGCCTCCTGCTTCTGGGCGGCCTCCAGGGCGGC
>NZ_JAIQDD010000074.1:0-4277 GCF_020036995.1 Corallococcus sp. AS-1-12
GTCTCCGACGGCTGGTCCATGGGCGTCCTCGTCCGGGAGATGGTGGCCTTCTACGAGGCCTTCGCCACGAACAGCACGCCGGCTTTCGCGCCTCTGCCCGTGCAGTACGCGGACTTCGCCACGTGGCAGCGCGACTGGCTCCAGGGCGAGGTGCTGGACGCGCAGATCCACTTCTGGAAGCAGCAGCTCTCCGGGGCGCCCGCAGCGCTGGAGCTGCCTACGGACCGGCAGCGTCCACCCGTGCAATCGCACCGGGGCGCCACGGTGGACCTGCACATCCCCTCGGATGTCTCTCATACGCTCAAAGGCCTGGCTCAGCGTGAAGGTGCCACGCCCTTCATGCTGCTGCTGGCGGCATTCCAGGTGCTGCTGTCGCGCTACTCCGCACAGGATGACATCAGCGTGGGCACGCCCATCGCGGGCCGCACGCAGGCGGAGACCGAAGGCCTCATCGGCTTCTTCGTCAACACGCTCGTCCTGCGTGCGCGCGTGGCCCCCCGAGCCACATTCCGGGAGCTGCTAGCCCAGGTGCGAGGCACGACCTTCGCGGCCTTCGAACACCAGCACCTGCCGTTCGAGAAGCTGGTCGAAGCCGTGCAGCCCACGCGCGACCTGAGCCGCAGTCCCCTCTTCCAGGCCATGTTCGTCCTGCAGAACACGCCCACCGAGGCACTGCGCCTGCCGGGCCTGTCCTTCCAGGCCGTGCCGCTGGAAGCCCATTTCGCCAGGTTCGACCTCTCGCTGGGTCTGCGCGAAGGCCCTGACGGCTTCGTCGGTACCCTGGAGTACGCGACGGACCTGTTCGACGCGGCGACCATCCAGCGCATGGCCGGCCACTTCGGCGTGCTGCTGGAGGCCATCGCGAAGAAGCCTGAGTCGCGGCTCGGGGACCTGCCGTTGCTCACGGATGCAGAGCGCCAGCAGCTCCTTATCGAATGGAACCCGCCCGCCTCGCAGGTGGCGAGCGAACCCAGCATCCCCGCGATGGTGGAGGCGCAGGTACGCCGCACGCCGGATGCGCTCGCTGTCATCACGACTGAACGGAAACTGACGTACCGGGAGCTGGACGCGAAGGCCAACCAACTTGCGCACCGCTTGCGAGGCCTGGGTGTCGGGCCCGAAGTCCGCGTCGGCCTGTGCGTCGAGCGCACCGAGGACCTCGTCATCGGTGCCCTTGGCATCCTCAAGGCCGGGGGTGCCTACGTACCGCTGGACCCCAGCTACCCGCGTGAGCGTCTGGGCTGGCTGCTGGAGGACGCCCAGGGGCCTGCACTCGTGGCGCATTCGCACCTGCTCTCGGCGCTGCCTGAAACCAGCGCCACGCCCGTGTGCCTCGACTCGGACATGAAGCTGGCGAGGCAACCCACCACTGCGCCCACGGTGGACATCCACCCGGCCCACCTCGCCTACCTCATCTACACCTCCGGCAGCACCGGCCGTCCCAAGGGCGTCGCCATCTCCCACGGCAACGCCGTCTCCTTCCTCCACTGGGCCCTGGAGACGTTTACCCACGAGGAGTTGAAGGGCACCCTCGCCGCGACGAGCCTCAACTTCGACCTCTCCGTCTTCGAACTCTTCGCTCCGTTGAGCAGCGGTGGCGCGGTGGTGGTGGCACGCAACGCCCTGCACCTGGCGGAACTGCCCACCGCTTCGCACGTCACCCTCGTCAACACGGTGCCTTCCGCCATGGCGCAACTGCTGCGCCTGGGCGCGGTGCCGCCTTCCGTGCGCGTCATCAACCTCGCGGGCGAAGCCCTCCCGGAGACGCTCGCCAAGCAGGTGTACAGCGTCCCGACGGTGCAGAAACTCTTCAACCTCTACGGGCCTTCCGAGGACACCACCTACTCCACCGCGTCTCTCGTCGGCCGTGACGAAGTGCCGCTCATCGGCCGCCCTCTGCCCGCGACACGCGCCTATGTCCTGGACGCTTCGTTGCAGCCGGTGCCAGTGGGTGTCGCGGGCGAGCTGTACCTCGCGGGTGAAGGCCAGGCTCGCGGCTACCTGCTTCGCCCGGAACTCACCGCGGAGCGCTTCGTCCCGGAGCCCTACGGGCCTCCCGGTGGCCGCATGTACCGCACGGGAGACCGTGTCCGTTACCGCCTCGACGGGCGCCTGGAGTACCTCGGCCGCATCGACTTCCAGGTGAAGGTGCGTGGCTTCCGCATCGAGTTGGGCGAAATCGAAGCCGCCCTCCGCCGTGCTCCAGGCCTCAAGGACGCTGTCGTCGTCGCCAAGGGCGAAGCCGCGGACAAGCGCCTCGTCGCCTACGTCACCGCTCGCGACGGCCACTCACTCGACTCCGAGGCACTCAAGGTCCACCTCCGGCAACGACTGCCCGAGTACATGGTCCCCTCCGCGCTCCTTGTCCTCGACGCCCTTCCCCTCAACTCCAATGGCAAGGTCGACCGCAAGGCCCTCCCGGAACCAGGGAACCTCGCGCGTTCATCCGACTTCATCGCCCCACGGACCGACACCGAGGCGCAGCTCGCCGCCCTCTTCGCGGAGGTGCTCCGCGTGGAGCGCGTGGGCATCCGGGACGACTTCTTCGCCCTCGGCGGCCACTCCCTGCTGGCCACCCAGCTCGTCTCGCGCGTGCGGGCGACGTTCGCGGTGGAACTGCCGCTTCGCGCCCTCTTTGAATCCCCCACCGTGGAGGCGCTCGCGACGAAGCTCGCGGGTTCCCGGTCCGCCGCGCTCCGCGTACCGCCGCTGCGGCCCTCGCCGCGCGAAGGCATCATTCCGCTGTCCTTCGCACAGCAGCGCCTCTGGCTGTTGGATCAACTCCAGCCGGGTGACATCTCGTACAACATCCCTACCACCCTGCGACTGACGGGTCAGGTGGACGTGGAGTCCCTGCGCCACGCCTTCGAGGCGTTGGTGGAGCGCCACGAAGCGCTGCGCACCACGCTCTCCACCGACCACGAAGAGCCGTCACAATGCATTCAACCTCCCTACGGCTGGGAGCTGCCCGTCATCGACCTCACGTCCCTCCCCGAGTCACAGCGTGAGGAGGAGGCCCAGCGCGTGGCGGCCATGGAGGCCCGGCGCCCCTTCCTCCTCACCACGGGCCCGCTGCTGCGAAGCACGCTGGTGCGGCTGGGGCAGGACTCGCACCTGTTGCTGGTGACGATGCACCACATCGTCTCCGACGGCTGGTCCATGGGTGTCCTCGTCCGGGAAGTGGCGGCCCTCTACGAAGCCTTCAGCACCGGCCGCGCTCCCACCCTCCCGCCACTGCCCGTGCAGTACGCGGACTTCGCCGTGTGGCAGCGAGGCTGGCTCCAGGGTGAGGCCCTGGACGCGCAGTTGGGCTATTGGAAGCAGCAGCTCGCGGGGGCTCCGTCCGCGTTGGACCTGCCCACGGACCGGCCGCGTCCGCCCATGCAGTCCCGCCAGGGGGCAACGGTGGACGTGCGCGTTCCTGCTCCGGTTTCCCAGGCACTCAAGGCCCTGGCCCAGCACGAAGGCGCTACGCCGTTCATGGTGCTGCTCGCCGCCTGGCAGGCGCTGCTGTCCCGCTACTCCGGCCAGGAAGACATCAGCGTGGGTTCACCGATTGCTGGCCGGACCCAGGCGGAGACCGAGGGCCTCATCGGCTTCTTCGTCAACACGCTGGTGTTGCGCGCCCGGCTGCAGCCGCGGGACTCGTTCCGCCAGTTGCTCTCCCAGATGAAGAGCACCACGCTCGCGGCCTACGAGCACCAACACGTTCCCTTCGAGAAGCTGGTGGAAGTCCTCCAGCCCGCGCGCGACCTGAGCCGCAGCGCCCTCTTCCAGGCGATGTTCTCCCTGCAGAACACGCCCACGGAGACGCTCCGACTGCCTGGACTGTCCTTCCAGACCGTCCCGGTGGACACGCGGTCTTCCAAGTTCGATCTCACGCTGACGTTGCAGGACTCGCCTCAGGGCTTTGGCGGAACCCTGACGTACGCCACGGACCTCTTCGACGCCTCGACCCTGCAGCGCATGGTGGGCCACCTGGGCGTGTTGCTGGAGGCCATCACCGCCCAGCCGGATGCAACGCTCGCGAGCCTGCCGCTGCTCACCGCGCCGGAGCGCCAGCAGTTGCTCGTCGAGTGGAATGGGCCCAGCGCCGGGTTCCCCCGCGACCTCTGCCTCCATGAAGCCTTCAGCGCCCAGGCCCTTCGCACGCCTGACGCCCTGGCCGTCATCTGCCGCGAGGAGCAGCTCACCTTCCGTGAGTTGGAAGTCCGCTCCAATCAACTGGCCCACCGACTGGTGAAGTTGGGCGTTGGCCCGGACGTGCGCGTCGTGCT
>NZ_JAIQDD010000075.1:0-3997 GCF_020036995.1 Corallococcus sp. AS-1-12
TGGACGCACGACGCGCGACGTCCCGAGGCCCCATGCCGCCCCCGTCAAGACGAGCACCACTGCGAGAGCCGCCCAGGCGCGGAAGGCCCAGCGCTTCGCAAGCGCCACACGCACGGTCGTCGCGGGAGGCGGCGCCTCGCTCTCCGCAGCATCCGCGTCCATCGCTGGCGCCGGCTTCGGGGGACGGCGTTTGCCTCGACGGGGGCGGTGCCGGGGTTGGTGCCGCCACTGCTCGAAGCTGTCGATGCCCTCCCCCTCTGTCGTCGCGGAGTCCTCGTCGTAGGCGTCACAGAGCGGCACGTCCCACGTCGCGTCCGCACCGCGCAGCACCTGCTCCAGCGACTCGCAGAGCGCCTGGGCGCTCGGAGTGCGTGCCTCGGGCGTCTTCTCCAGGAGCCGCAGGCACACGTCGTTCAGCACCCGAGGCACCCGCTCGTTCTCCTCGTGCGGCGGCGTGGGGGCGCTGGAGAGGATCGCCTCTGTCACGCTGGCGCCGTCCCCGCCATCGAAGGGGAAGCGCCCCGTCAGCAGCCGATAGGCAACGAGTCCCAGCGCCCACAAGTCGTCCGCAGGCCCCGCTGCGTAACGAGCGTCCCGGTCCTCCAGGTGAGCGCGCAGGAAGCGCCATGCCTCCGGGGAGCGGTAGTCCACCGTCCCGGGCGGGAGGATGTCCGCTGTCAGCTCGCGCGCGCCCGCGTAGTCGCCGATGCCGAAGTCCACCAGCTTGGCCAGGCCGTCCGAGGCGCGCACCATGACGTTGGCCTCCTTCACGTCCCGGTGCAGCACCCCTTCCGCGTGGGCGGCGGCGAGCGCTCGCGCCACTCCCAGCAGCACGCGCGTCACCTGCCGAGCCGTGGGATTCTCCGCGTCGGCCCACGCGTCCAGCTGACGCCCCTCCACGTACTCCATGGCGATGACGGCGAATTGCGGCTGGGCCACCGGCCAGTAGCCATGCCCCAGAATCCGCACCACGTTGGGGAAGTGCAGGCGGGTAAGGATGGAGATTTCGCGCTCCGCCCGCTCCCCCACTCGCGGCAGGTGCAGCAGCTTCAGGGCGAAGCGCTGGCCATCGCAGTGCGCGAGGTACACCGTGCCGAAGCCGCCCTGCCCCAGTTGGCGCTCCACCGTGTAGCCCAGCACCTGGGCCCCAGGAGACAGCACGGCCGGAGGTGGCCCCCGTATCATGGCGTCCGTCCTTCGGGCTCCCTGGCCTCTTCCATGCGGCGTCCTCCCAGCGGGGCGCGGACCCTACCAGAAGCGGGAGAAGCCCGGGAATCCCTCCCTCTGGGCGGGCGCTCCAGGGAGGACTCCTGGAGTCTATTGCATTTCGCCCGACCTCCAGCATTCACCCTTGGAAGGACTTCGGTTACGATTCCGTCATGGCGCGCCATTCCTCGCAGCCGGCCCATTCCCAGCCACTCGCAAGCACCATTGGCAATGCCGCACGGGCCGCACGCACTCGCCTGGGCCTCACTCAGGCCGATATGGCCCAGCGCGTGGGCCTCGCTCACGCCGTTTACAGCCGCATGGAGCGAGGCCTCATCCTTCCCCGCGTCTCCACGCTCCAGCGCCTGTGCGGCGCGCTGGGCGTCACGCCAGACGAGCTGATGGGCCATACGCCCGTCTCCAGCGACTTCCCTGCCCGCCATCAGCTCCTCCTGCGTGTGCGCAACCTGGAGGAGCCCCAGGTGCGGGCGCTGCTCCTGCTGCTTCCCGAGTCCCGGTAGTGCGGCCTCGGCTACGCTGCGCCCGCCATGAATGAGGAACTCGGCATCACCATCGGCACGGAGGCCCGCGCCGCCCGTCAGCACCTGGGCCTGACGCAAGCCGAAGTCGCGGAGCGCATTGGGCTGGTGCACCCCGTCTACAACCGCCTGGAGCGCGGGAAGATGCTGCCCAGCGTCCCCTCCCTCTATCGCCTCTGCCGAGAGCTGCGCGTCTCCCCTGAGAAGCTGATGGGCCTCACCGCGACAGGTGACGTGCGGAAGGACACGCGGGAGAAGCCCAAAAAGGAAGAGGACGCCCCGGAGCTGCGGCGACTCCTCCACCTTGCGCGCAAGCTGGACGCGGAGGACCTCGCAGCCCTCCTCCACGTTGCCTCCGCCCTGGCGCGCTGAAGAATTACTCCCGCTTCAAGCCCTCCAGTTCGTGGGCGTCCAGTCCCTCGGGGAAGAAGCCCTCCTCGCCGAACTCCACCTCGTCGCGAAGGACACTGCCCTCCGCCAGTACCTGGGCCCACTCCGCTGCGGCCTCCTGCCGGCCGAAACCCGGGTGCCGCCTCGCCAAGGCAACGCGCATCGCGTCGCGCATGTCCGCCGCCGTGGCGAACCGCTCCTCGGGTTTGGCACGCAGCGCGACATGCAGCATGGCCTTCACGTCCGGAGAGAGTGAGGCCACCGCCTCCTCGACGTCCCCCGGGCCGAAGCGGGCCAGCAGCACCTGCATTTGCGTCAGCGGCAGGGAGGGGAGGAATTCCGGCTGGAGACGGAGCCTCTCCTTGGGCGGGCGCGGCACGTCCTCCACGTCGAAGAGGTGCTTGCCGGTAAAGAGTTCCACCAGCAGCACGCCCAGGCCGAAGACGTCGGAGCGCGGCGTCAGGGGCTGCCGCGTCAGGTACTCCGGCGAGGCATACGCCACGTCGCCCCGGACGAGGCTTGCGGGAGACTCCTCGCGTCCCACCACCAGCGAGTAGGCCGCGCCGAAGTTCGTCAGCTTCACCTCGCCTTGCGTCCCCACGTAGACGTGCCGGGGATTGACGTCGCGGTGGATGACGCCCAGTGACTTGCCGTCCGCATCCGTCAGCGTATGCGCGTGGTGCAGGGCCTCAGCGACTTCCGCGCCGATATAGAGGGCGAAGGCCTCGGAGACAGGCCGGCCGCGCGCCACCCCCGCACTCACCAGCGTCTCCAGCGAGGGGCCATCCACGTACTCCATGACGACGTGCAGCGCGCCTTTGTTCACCTTGCGGTGGAAGACCGTGGCAATGGCCGGATGGCGCAAACGGAAGGCCAGCTGAATCTCCTCCCCCAGCCGCGTGCGCTGCATGAAGGTGGAGGGGTTCGCCAGCCGCCGCACGAAGCAGAAGCCGGGAAGCTTGTTGCCCCGCTCCGAGAAGCGCTGAGCCAGCATTAGCAGCTCGCCCGTCTGCATCAGCACCAGCTCGCGGACGGCCTCGTAGCGGATGCCGTCGATGGTGAAGAGGTGCTGCGGCTTCTCAGGCGTCGGCGGAAGCTGCCTGCGGCGCGCGGAGGCTTCGGTGCGCGCCAGGTCATCGGTCGTCGTGTCGGGCATGGCTCCTCAGGAGGCGGGAGAAAGGCGCGACAGCGCCTCCCAAGGAGTTTGAGCGCAGTTAACTTTTAAAGTCCACAAACTCGGACTCTAAAGAGCAATCACCGCGCTTGGGCGAGGGCGAAGCCCGCCCCCGCGCCGAGTACCACCGCCAGCACCACAGCCAGGACAGGAACGGAGCGCGGCTGCTGGCGTAGCACCTCGTTCTCCGCCTGAAGGCGGCGCAGCTCGCGGGCCGTGAGGATGCAGCGCTCCGTGGACAACCAGCATCCCTCGGACACAGCCACCGTGCGCCCATCCTGGAGCGTCACGGTGGCACGGGCCACATCCAGCACTTCCCCTTCGGCACGCGCCCTGCCTGCTATCAGCAGGGCCAACGCCAGCACCAGGCCCCTCACCGCTTGTCGCCCGGCTGGAGCGCATCGAGGGCGGCCACCGCCGCCGCCTTGCCGGCAATCTCCCCGGCCGCCACTTCTCCCGCCTCGCGCGCCGCCTCCTCCACGGCGTCCCCGAAGAGGAGCGTCTTCATGACGGTGAAGCCACCCGCCGCGCTCAGGCCAATGGCGAGGGCCTTCAGCAGCAGGGCCACCGTGAAGGACTCACCTGCCAGGAGTGCGTTGGACACCGCACCTGCGACGGACAGCAGCAGCGCCAGCACCGCGCCCGCCCGCGCCGTCCGCAGCAGCGGCCACCACGCGCCCACGAAGCG
>NZ_JAIQDD010000076.1:0-3687 GCF_020036995.1 Corallococcus sp. AS-1-12
TGGACGCACGACGCGCGACGTCCCGAGGCCCCATGCCGCCCCCGTCAAGACGAGCACCACTGCGAGAGCCGCCCAGGTGCGGAAGGCCCAGCGCTTCGCAAGCGCCACACGCACGGTCGTCGAGGGAGGCGACACCTCGCTCGCCACCGCAGCCGCGCCCACCGCTGGCACCTGCTTCCGGGGAATGCGTTTGCCTCGACGGGGACGGTGTCGTGGCTCGTGCCGCCACTGCTCGAAGCTGTCGATGTCCTCCCCCTCTGTCGTCGCGGAGTCCTCGTCGTAGGCGTCGCAGAGCGGCACGTCCCACGTCGCGTCCGCGCCGCGTAGCGCCTGCTCCAGCGACTCGCAGAGCGCCTGGGCGCTCGGAGTGCGTGCCTGGGGCGTTTTCTCCAGGAGCTGCAGGCACACGTCGCTCAGCGCCCGAGGCACCCGCTCGTTCTCCTCGTGCGGCGGCGTGGGCGCGCTGGAGAGAATCGCCTCCGTCAACTTGGCGCCGTCCTCGCCATCAAAGGGGAAGCGCCCCGTCAGCAGCCGGTAAGAGACAAGCCCCAGCGCCCACAAGTCGTCCGCAGGCCCCGCTGTGTAACGAGCGTCCCGGTCCTCAAGGTGGGCCCGCAGGAAGCGCCATGCCTCCGGGGAGCGGTAGTCCACCGTCCCGGGCGGCAGGATGTCCGCCGTCAATTCTCGCGCGCCCGCGTAGTCGCCGATGCCGAAGTCCACCAGTTTGGCCAGGCCGTCCGAGGCGCGCACCATGACGTTGGCCTCTTTCACGTCCCGGTGCAGCACCCCTTCCGCGTGGGCGGCGGCGAGCGCCCGTGCCACGCCCAGCAGCACGCGCGCCACCTGCCGCGCCGTGGGGTTCTCCGCGTCGGCCCACGCGTCCAGCTGACGCCCCTCCACGTACTCCATGGCGATGACGGCGAATTGCGGCTGGGCCACCGGCCAGTAGCCATGCCCCAGAATCCGCACCACGTTGGGGTGATGCAGGCGGGTGAGGATGGAGACTTCGCGCTCCGCCCTCTCCCCTACGCGCGGCAGGTGCAACAGCTTCAGGGCGAAGCGCTGGCCCTCGCAGTGCGCGAGGTACACCGTGCCGAAGCCGCCCTGCCCCAGTTGGCGCTCCACCGTGTAGCCCAACACCGGGGCCCCAGGAGACAGCGCGGCTGGAGGTGGCCCGCGCATCATGGCGTCCGTCCTTCGGGCTCCCTGGCCTCTTCCATGCGGCGTCCTCCCAGCGGGGCGCGGACCCTACCAGAAGCTTGAGAAGCCCGGGAATCCCTCCCTCTGGGCGGGCGCCCCAGAGAGGACTTCTGGAGTCCATTGCATTTCGCCCAACCTCCAGCATTCACTCTTGGCGAACCTTCGGTTACGCTTCCGCCATGGCGCGCCCCTCCTCGCAGCCGGCCCATTCCCAGCCCCTCGCCAGCACCATTGGTGACGCCGCGCGAGCCGCACGCACCCGCCTGGGCCTCACTCAAGCCGAGATGGCCCAGCGCGTGGGCCTCGCGCATGCCGTCTACAGCCGCATGGAGCGAGGCCGCGTGCTTCCCCGCGTCTCCACGCTCCAACGCATGTGCGGCGCGCTGGGCGTCACCCCAGACGAGCTGATGGGTCACACGCCCCCTTCCGACGACTTGCCTGCGCGGCACCAGCTCCTCCTGCGTGTGCGCACCCTGGAGGAGCCCCAGGTGCGGGCGTTGCTCCTGCTGCTTCCCGAGTCCCGGTAGCGCGGCCTCGGCTACGCTGCGCCCGCCATGAATGAGGAACTCGGCATCACCATCGGCACGGAGGCCCGCGCCGCCCGCCAGCACCTGGGCCTGACGCAGGCCGAAGTCGCGGAGCGCATTGGGCTGGTGCACCCCGTCTACAACCGCCTGGAGCGCGGGAAGATGCTTCCCAGCGTCCCCTCCCTCTACCGCCTCTGCCGGGAGCTGCGGGTGTCACCCGAGAAGCTGATGGGCCTGACGCCCACGGGCGACGTGCGCAAGGCCGCGAAGCCCAAGCCCAAGGAAGAGGACGCCCCGGAGCTGCGGCGCCTCCTCCACCTCGCGCGCAAGCTTGACGCGGAGGACCTCGCTGCCCTCCTCCATGTTGCCACGGCTCTGGCGCGCTGAAGCCCTACTCCCGCTTCAAGCCCTCCAACTCGTGAGCCTCCAGCCCGTCGGGGAAGAAGCCCTCCTCGCCGAACTCCACCTCGTCGCGCAGGGCGCTGCCTTCCGCGAGCACCTGGGCCCACTCCGCTGCGGCTTCCTGCCGGCCGTAGCCCGGGTGGCGCCGCGCCAGGGCGACGCGCATCGCGTCGCGCATGTCCGCCGCCGTGGCGAACCGCTCTTCGGGCTTTGCGCGCAGCGCGACATGCAGCATGGCCTTCACGTCCGCAGAGAGTGAGGCCACCGCCCCCTCGACGTCCTCCGGGCCGAAGCGGGCCAGCAGCACCTGCATTTGCGTCAGCGGCAAGGAGGGGAGGAATTCCGGCTGGAGGCGGACCCTCTTCTTGGGCGGGCGCGGCACGTCCTCCACGTCGAAGAGGTGCTTGCCGGTGAAGACTTCCACCAACAGCACGCCCAGACTGAAGACGTCGGAGCGCGGTGACAGAGGCTGCCGCGTCAGGTACTCCGGCGAGGCGTAGGCCACGTCTCCACGGACGAGATTCGCGGGCGACTCCTCGCGGCCCACCACCAGTGAGTAGGCCGCGCCAAAGTTCGTCAGCTTCACCTCGCCTTGCGTCCCCACGTAGACGTGCCGGGGGTTGACGTCGCGGTGGATGATGCCCAGCGCCTTGCCGTCCACGTCCGTCAGCGTGTGCGCGTGGTGCAGGGCCTCCGCGATTTCCGCGCCGACGTAGAGGGCGAAGGCCTCGGAGACGGGACGTCCGCGCGCGACCCCTGCACTCACCAGCGTCTCCAGCGAGGGGCCGTCCACGTACTCCATGACGGCGTGCAGCGCGCCCTTGTGCACCTTGCGGTGGAACACCGTGGCGATGGCCGGGTGGCGCAGGCGGAAGGCCAGCTGAATCTCCTCCCCCAGCCGCGTGCGCTGCATGAAGGTGGAGGGGTTCGCCAGCCGCCGCACGAAGCAATAGCTGGGCAGCTTCTTGCCGCGCTCCGTGAAGCGCTGGGCCAGCATCAGCACCTCGCCCGTCTGCATCAGCACCAACTCGCGGACGGCCTCGTAGCGGATGCCGTCGATGGTGAATAGGTGCAGGGGCCTCTCAGGCGTCGGCGGAAACTGCCTGCTGCGCGCGGAGGCTTCGGTGCGCGCCAGGTCGTCGGTTGTCGTGTCGGGCATGGCTCCTCGGGAGGCGGGAGAGAAGGCGCGGCGGCGCCTCCCGAGGAGTTTGAGACCAGTTAACTTTTAAAGTCCACAACCACAGACTCTAAAGGACAATCACCGCACCTTGGCGAGGGCGAAGCCCGCCCCCGCCCCCAGCACCACGGCCAGCACGACAGCCAGGACAGGGACGGGGCGCGGCTGCTGGCGTAGCACCTCGTTCTCCGCCTGGAGGCGGCGCAGCTCGCGGGCCGTGAGGATGCAGCGCTCCGTGGACAGCCAGCATCCCTCAGCCACGGCCACCGTGCGTCCATCCTGAAGCGTCACGGTGGCGCGGGCTACGTCCAGCACTTCGCCTTCCGCACGCGCACGCCCCGCCACCAGCAGGGCCAGCGCCAGCACCAGGCCCCTCACCGC
>NZ_JAIQDD010000077.1:0-3362 GCF_020036995.1 Corallococcus sp. AS-1-12
GGGGCGATCCGCTTGGCCGACCCCGCTATGAACAGCTTGGGTGACCCCGCTGCGATCCATTACCCCGGCCCATGACACCTCGTCGTGCGCGGTGCAGTCCGGCTGCCGGCCATCGCCGCGGCCCAACTGCTGCCTGAACTCGACGCCGCCAAGCTGGCGCCTGGGGACCTCGACGACTGGTAGCAGCTCCGTGCTCAACTCGAAGCCCGACGCGTCCCCCGCATCATGGGCCGACGCTTTCGCGATGACCCGGACGGCTACCTCCGAGGCGTCGAAGAGACGCTCAGGCCATATTTGCCGGCGTAGGAAAAAAGTCCTTCACCGCCTGCGAGCGCGACGCGCCGCAAAACCTCTGGCGCCGGCGTGTCCTTGCCGCGCTCCTGAGCGTCGTGAACGTGCGGCGGCTCGTCTTTCTCGACGAGTCCTTCTGCAATACCTCCATGGCACGCGAGTACGAATGGGCTCCAGTGGGGCAATGTGCCCGAGGCGTGCGCCCTGGAGGCCGCTGGACGACCTTGAGTAAGCGTCCGGCCAACGACGTGATGAGGGGCGTTGAGTGACGCGCCGCCGCCGTGGACCCTGGCGCGCATGTCGAAGCCGGTGGAGAAGCAGGAGTGGTTCCGTGTCGCCGAGGCTTTCGAGGCGAGCGGGCTGACGCAGGTGGAGTTCGCGCGGCAGCGGGGCGTGCGGCTGAGCACGGTGCAGTCGTGGGTGTACCGTCGGCGCCGGCACCTGGCGGCGAAGGCCGAGCCGGTCCGCCTGCTGCCAGTCCAGGTGACGGCCCCCGTGGAGCCGAGCCCCCCCCTCGTCGAAGTCGTCACGGAGGGCGGGGCTCGCCTGCGCTTTGCCGTGGGCGTTGACGTGGGGTACGTGGCCCGACTCGTCGCCGCGCTGGGGCGGTGAGGCGGTGTTCGCCCTTCCTGCGTCGGTGCGCGTGGTGCTGGCCACCGCGCCCGTGGACATGCGTAAGTCCATTGACGGCCTCATGGCGCTGGTGCGCGCCGAGTGGGGCGAGGACGTCTACTCGGGACACCTCTTCGCCTTCGTCTCGCGCAGGGGCGACCGAGTCAAGGTGCTGACGTGGAGCCGGGGCGGCTTCGTGCTGCTGTACAAGCGGCTGGAGACGGGGCGCTTCCGGCTGCCGCCGGTGGACGCGGGCGCGCAGGTGGTGCACCTGGACGCCACGCAGTTGGCGATGCTGCTGGACGGCATCGACGTGGCCCAGGTGGTAAGCGTCCGGCCAACGACGTGATGAGGGGCGTTGAGTGACGCGCCGCCGCCGTGGACCCTGGCGCGCATGTCGAAGCCGGTGGAGAAGCAGGAGTGGTTCCGTGTCGCCGAGGCTTTCGAGGCGAGCGGGCTGACGCAGGTGGAGTTCGCGCGGCAGCGGGGCGTGCGGCTGAGCACGGTGCAGTCGTGGGTGTACCGTCGGCGCCGGCACCTGGCGGCGAAGGCCGAGCCGGTCCGCCTGCTGCCAGTCCAGGTGACGGCCCCCGTGGAGCCGAGCCCCCCCCTCGTCGAAGTCGTCACGGAGGGCGGGGCTCGCCTGCGCTTTGCCGTGGGCGTTGACGTGGGGTACGTGGCCCGACTCGTCGCCGCGCTGGGGCGGTGAGGCGGTGTTCGCCCTTCCTGCGTCGGTGCGCGTGGTGCTGGCCACCGCGCCCGTGGACATGCGTAAGTCCATTGACGGCCTCATGGCGCTGGTGCGCGCCGAGTGGGGCGAGGACGTCTACTCGGGACACCTCTTCGCCTTCGTCTCGCGCAGGGGCGACCGAGTCAAGGTGCTGACGTGGAGCCGGGGCGGCTTCGTGCTGCTGTACAAGCGGCTGGAGACGGGGCGCTTCCGGCTGCCGCCGGTGGACGCGGGCGCGCAGGTGGTGCACCTGGACGCCACGCAGTTGGCGATGCTGCTGGACGGCATCGACGTGGCCCAGGTGAGGCGCCAGCCCGCCTGGGCGCCTCCCGGGCGCACGGGCACCTGACGCGCCCTGCCCGGGACGCCTCCGCGCCGTGGCGTGTTGAGGCTACGTGCCGCGCGAACTCCCTCAAGAGCACTTCTGCCCCTGGCGCGAGGAGGCGGAGGAACTCAAGGAGCGCCTGACGTCGCTGGAGGCGAAAATGGCGACGCTGGAGCGCCACGTCTTCGGCCGCAGGACGGAGAAGCTGCCGACGGTGGCCGACGAGCTACGCGGGGACGCGGACTCGACGGCGGCCCGGGCCGAGGCCGCGAAGAAGAAGCGCCAGGAGAGGGCCACCCGGAAGGCAGAGGAGGCTCCGGAACGTGAGATTCGCCACGCCGTCCCGGACGAGGAGCGCCAGTGCCCAGCGTGCGGCGGCGAGGACTTGAAGCCGCTGGGCAAGGGACGCACCTCGGTGCTGTACGAGTACGTACCGGCGCGCTTCGAGCGGCAGGTGCATGTGCAGGAAGTCCTGGCATGCACCTGCGGAAGGGGTGTCGTCACCGCGCCGCCACCGGCCCGGGTGGTGGACAGGGGCGAGTACGGCCCCGGCTTCATCGCGCACGTGGTGACGTCGAAGTGCGCGGACGCCATGCCGCTGCACCGGCTGGCCCAGCGGGTGGAGCGAAGCGGCGTGCCCATGAGTCGCAGCACCCTGACGGACCTCTTCCACCAGGCCGCCTCGGTGCTGCTGCCGCTGTCCCAGCACCTCCTGCAATGCATTGCCTCGGCGGACGTGGTGTGGGCCGACGAGACGCCGCTGCGCGTGCTGGACGTGAAGAAGACTCGTCTGGGCTACCTCTGGACTTTCCTCACCCGGAATGACGCGGGCGAGTGGCTCATCGGCTACCGCTTCAGCATGGGCCGGGCCAGCAAGACGCCGAAGGAAGTCCTGGGTGGCACCGCGGGCGCGCTCGTGGTGGACGCGTACACCGGCTACAACGCGGTGACGCTGCCGCAGGGCCGGGTGCGCGTCGGCTGCTGGGCCCATGTGCGTCGCCGCTTCTTCGACGCGCTGGCCACCGCGCCCGAAGCGCGTGAGGCCCTGGACTTCATCCTCGAACTCTACCGGGTGGAGGCCCAGGCGCGAGAGGCGGACGTGGTGCGCACCGCGGCCCACCGCGAGCTGCGCCAGGTGCACAGCGCCCCCGTCCTCGCCAGGCTGCGCGTCTGGCTTGAAGCCCAGGCACCGCGTCACCCGCCCAAGAGTCCACTGGGCCAGGCCATCTCCTACGCCCTCAAGCAGTGGGAGGCCCTCACGCGCTTCGTGGAGAATGAGCGCCTGCCTCTCGACAACAACCGCTCGGAGGCGGCGCTGAGAAAGGCGGCAACGGGGGTTTCATTGTGCGTCACCTCTTCGGGATGTTGTCGGCTTCCGGCCGCCACGGCGGCAGTTCTTGGGTG
>NZ_JAIQDD010000078.1:0-2954 GCF_020036995.1 Corallococcus sp. AS-1-12
GGTGAGCTCTTCATCGGCGGTGAGGGTGTCGCGCGCGGCTACCTCAACCGCCCGGAGTTGACGGCGGACCGCTTCATCCCGGATGGCTTCTCCTCTACCCCGGGTGCCCGCCTCTACCGCACGGGCGACGTGGTGCGCTGGCGCGCGGACGGGATGCTCGACTACCTGGGCCGTGCCGACTTCCAGGTGAAGGTCCGCGGCTTCCGCATCGAGTTGGGCGAAATCGAAGCCACCCTCCTCAAGCATCCCCAGGTGCACGCGGCCGTGGTGCTGACTCGCGAGGACATCCCCGGCGACAAGCGGCTCGTCGCCTACGTGGTCCTCACGGATGGCGAAGTGGCGGCCGCACCGTCGACGGACGACCTCAAGGGCTGGCTCAAGCAACACCTGCCCGAGTACATGGTGCCCTCGGCGCTCCTCGTGTTGGAAGCGCTGCCGCTCAACACCAACGGCAAGGTGGACCGCAAGGCCCTGCCCGCGCCGGTGGGTTCGGAGCTCGCGGCCCACTACGTCGCGCCGCGCACTCCCACCGAGGAGCAGCTCGCGGCCCTCTTCACGCAGGTGCTGCACGTGGAGCGGGTGGGCATCCACGACGACTTCTTCGCGCTCGGAGGCCATTCGCTGCTGGCCACCCAGCTCGTCTCGCGCGTGCGCACCACCTTCCGCAGGGAGTTGCCCCTTCGAGCGCTATTCGAAGCGCCTACCGTCGCCGCCCTCGCCCGACGCATCGACTCCGAGGGGACATCCGCGCCGTCGATTCCGCTTCGGAGGGCCGCGGCTCGCGGGGCTTCGGAGCCGCTGTCCTTCGCGCAGCAGCGGCTGTGGCTCTTGGATCAACTCCAGCCGGGGGATGCGTCCTACAACCTCCCCACCGCGCTCCAGCTCTCCGGACACCTGGACGTGGAGTCGCTGCGCCGCGCCTTCGAGTCGCTCGTCCAGCGCCATGAGGCCCTGCGCACCACCTTCCACGAACACCAGGGCCAGCCCACCCAGCGCATCCATGCGCCGGTGGAGTGGACCTTGCCGCGGGTGGACCTCTCCTCCCTGCCGGAGGTCCAGCGAAAGGAAGAATCCCGGCGGCTGGCCGACGAGGAAGCGCGACGGCCGTTCGACCTCGCCAGGGGTCCGCTGCTGCGCAGCACGCTGGTGCGCCTGGAGGAGAATGAACACCTGCTGTTGGTGACGATGCACCACATCGTCTCCGACGGCTGGTCCATGGGCGTCCTCGTGCGCGAAATGGTGGCCTTCTACGAGGCCTTCACCTCCGGAACGGCGCCGGCCCTCCCGCCGCTGCCCGTGCAGTACGCGGACTTCGCCACGTGGCAGCGCGACTGGCTCCAGGGCGAGGTGCTCGACGCGCAACTGGGTTACTGGAAGCAGCAGTTGTCTGGATCACCTCCAGCACTCGAGCTGCCGACGGACCGGCCGCGTCCGCCCGTGCAGTCCCACCGTGGCGCCACCGTGGCGGTGCGGATTCCCGCTCGGGTCTCAGACGCGCTCAAGGCCCTGGCGCAGCGTGAAGGCGCGACACCCTTCATGACGCTGCTGGCGGCCTTCCAAGTGCTGCTTTCGCGCTACTCCGCACAGGATGACGTCAGTGTCGGCTCCCCCATCGCCGGCCGCACCCAGGCGGAGACCGAAGGCCTCATCGGCTTCTTCATCAACACGCTCGTCCTGCGGGCCCGGATGGATCCGCGCTCGACGTTCCGGGAGCTGCTCGCCCAGGTGCGCGGCACGACGCTCGCGGCGTACGACCACCAGCATCTGCCCTTCGAGAAGCTCGTCGAAGCCGTGCAGCCCACACGGGACCTGAGCCGCAGCCCTCTGTTCCAGGCCATGTTCGTCCTGCAGAACACGCCTGCTCGGGCGTTGCACCTGCCGGGCCTGTCCTTCCAGGCCGCGCCGCAGGAAGCCCACTCCGCGATGTTCGACCTCTCCCTCTCGCTGCAAGAGGTCCAGGGCGGGCTGACCGGCTCACTGGAGTACGCGACGGACCTGTTCGACGCGGCGACCGTGCAGCGCATGGCCGGCCACTTCGGCGTATTGCTGGAGGCCATCGCACAGAAGCCAGACACCCGCCTGGGAGACCTGCCGCTGCTCACGGATGCTGAGCGCCAGCAGCTTCTCGTGGACTGGAACCCGGCTGGCACTGAAACCCAGCGTGAGTCCAGCATCCCGGCGATGGTGGAAGCCCAGGTGCGCCGCACGCCGGATGCCTTCGCTGTCATCACGCCCGAGCGGCGGCTGACGTACCGGGAGCTGGACGCGAAGGCCAACCAGCTCGCGCACCGCCTGCGCGGCCTGGGTGTCGGACCCGAAGTCCGCGTCGGCCTGTGCGTCGAGCGCACCGAGGACCTCGTCATCGGTGCCCTCGGCATCCTCAAGGCCGGTGGTGCCTACGTGCCGCTGGACCCCAGCTACCCGCGTGAGCGCCTGGGCTGGCTGCTGGAGGACGCTCAGGGGCCTGCCCTCGTGGCGCATTCGCACCTGCTCTCGGCGCTGCCAGAAACCAGCGCCACGCCCGTGTGCCTCGACTCGGACGTGGAGCTGGTGAAGCAGCCGACGACGGCGCCCACGGTGGACATCCACCCGGGCCACCTCGCCTACCTCATCTACACCTCCGGCAGCACCGGCCGTCCCAAGGGCGTCGCCATCTCCCACGGCAACGCCGTCTCCTTCCTCCACTGGGCCCTGGAGACGTTTACCCACGAGGAGTTGAAGGGCACCCTCGCCGCGACGAGCCTCAACTTCGACCTCTCCGTCTTCGAGCTCTTCGCTCCGTTGAGCAGCGGGGGCGCGGTGGTGGTGGCACGCAATGCCCTGCACCTGGCGGAGCTGCCTACCGCTTCGCACGTCACCCTCGTCAACACCGTGCCCTCCGCCATGGCGCAACTGCTGCGCCTGGGTGCGGTGCCGCCTTCCGTGCGCGTCATCAACCTCGCGGGCGAAGCCCT
>NZ_JAIQDD010000079.1:0-2611 GCF_020036995.1 Corallococcus sp. AS-1-12
GCAACGGGGGTTTCATTGTGCGTCACCTCTTCGGGATGTTGTCGGCTTCCGGCCGCCACGGCGGCAGTTCTTGGGTGCGGCCCGTGAGCTTGTGCGTCGGGTGCGAATCGCCTTTCGCACGGTGGGGGCCTGAAGGTCCTTGGTTCGAATCTGCCACGGCGCGTCCGACATGACCTGCTGTGCGGGCAGCACCCCACGCTGAATCAAGCCGCGAATCACCTGGCTCGGCACCCCGAGAGCCGCTGCGGCATCGCGCATCGTCAGCCAGTCCCCGTCCCCGCGCGCGGGGGCATAGCCGCATATTCGCGCCGTGCGCCGGTAGGAGGCGACGCGCCGCTCGGTCCATGGGTGGCCATGGCCCGTTCGGTGGCCGTCGCGGTTGAGTGCTGCCGCAATCTCCTCATCCGATTGCCTCCCCGCCTTCTCACGAATCAGCGTATCCGCGGCGGCCGAGGCACGTCGGCGGTGCTCGCCCGAGGCGGGCTTGCGCGCCCGGACCTCGGAATGCTGGCCTCCTCGCCAGTGGATAACGAGCACCACTTCGCGTGTGGCCTCATCCACATCCACGACAATCTCTTGGACCAAGGCGCGCACCAGGCGTTGCTTGATTGCGGCATCCGCCCTGGGTGAATGCCACGCGGCTCGCAGATTCTCCGCCAGGCGCAACAGTTCCTCTTCATAGGGGACATCTACGGGGCTTTTGCCGCTCTCGGTGAGACGCTGCTTACAGGCACTCAATTGAGCAAGCGCCGTGTTCCATCGTGCCTCCAACTCGGCGGCGACGAGCCGGTTGTCGGGGTCGACGGCCTCATAGCGGCGCTGGGCCAGACGCGCCTCATAGCGTGCCTGCTCGGTCTCCAGTTCTAGCGCGCGACGATGCTCGGCGTGTTGCTGTTGGGCGAGGTTCATGGCGGTGATGGTGGCCTCCACCGCCACTGGAGCGACAGCCTGCAGCACTTCGTTCGCCATGAGCTCGTCCGGCGTGGAAGCACCGAATGATATGCACGGCGCGGTACCATGGTTCTCATGGCCGCGACGGCAGGCATAGCGCGGACGCCGCGGAGCCAGTCCGGCGTACAGGACAAAAAGCATGCGTCCACATCGGCGGCAGCGCAGCAGACCAGCGAGCAGCGCCTGCCCCCCACGGCCTGCCTTGGCGCTGCCAGCGGGCCGACGGTGCGCGTTGCGTCGCAGCCGTTCCTGGTTGCGCTCGAAATCCACCCAGCGGATGTAACCCGCGTGATGCTCGCGCAGCAGCACGGCCCACCTCTCCATTGGCAGGGCGTGCCCGTAGCTCTTGGTGAGGCGGCCCTCGACGAGCGTAGTGCGGGCGGTCGATTTTCCGTAGGCATACGCGCCGGCATAGAATGGATTTTGGAGCACGCTGATGATGTTGCGGTAGGCCGGAGTCTCCCAGCGGTAGGGGGCGCCAGCTCGTTTGCCATCACCCGGCCTTGGGAACAGCACCCCCTCGCGGCACATGTGCTGGTGCACCTGTCGCGCACTCTCGAAGCGTTCGAAGAGTCGAAAGACTGTGCGGATAGCTTCCTGCACACGCCGGTCCGGCTCCATCTCGGGGACGGTTTTGTGCTCCCAACGGTATCCCACGGGTACGCCGAGGCGGTACTCACCGCGGCGCGCCTTGGCTTGCGCGCCCTCGACGAGCCGTCGGCGCATTAACGTCAGTTCGAACTCGCTGAGGGTGCCTTTAAGACCGAGGAGCAATCGGTCATTCGGCACGCTGGGGTCATAGGCCCCGTCAGAGTCAACGACGCGGGCGCCGACCAGACCGCAGAGTTCGAGAAGGTGATGCCACTCGCGGCCATTGCGCGCCAGTCGCGACGCTTCGAGGCAGAAGACCGCGCCGACCTCACCCTGACAAATTTGGGCAACGAGCGCATCGAAGCCTGGGCGAGCGACCATGCCGCTGGCCGAGCGCCCCAAGTCGTCATCAATGGTGACAACCTCGCGGAAGCCGTACGTCCGGGCGAGTTCCGCGAGCCCATACTGGCGGCGCTGGCTTTCGAGATTGTCTTGAACCTGCGCACTGGTGGATTGGCGGACGTAGACGACGGCACGCCGCTTGAGAAGCGCTTCAGGCAGTTCCGTGTGGTTCATCGCTGCCCTCCCCGTCGTCGGCGACGCTGGAACCTGGCTGTCGCACCGCGCTGAGCAGTAACTGGGCGAGTAGCAGCAGGATTTGAGGACGCTGGCTGTCGACGGCTCGGACGCTGGCTGACTTCGGACGGGGGCGCGACACGGGTTCCGCTCTCATTTCGTGGGAAGTACTCATTCCCGTCCAACACGCTGTCAGCGCCAGCGGCTGGGAAAGGCTCCTGCGCGAGCGCATCAAGAAGCCGTCGCAGGTCGCGCAGCGCCTCAAGAGAAACCTGAGGGGCACCGAACGTCAGAGCCGCGCAGGCGGCACGCTCAAGCATCCACGCTGGCACGACGGAGTGCGAGCCGTCAGGGAGCTCGCAGATAGCGACCTGCTCACTGCGGCGCTGCTCGCGGTACAGCACGGGCAAGCTCTGGCCTACCAGGGGATGCCATCGGTAATGCATCTGGGCAACTTCCCCAGAACCTGCGGCGGAATGAACGGGTCGTTGCC